>NZ_NEVM01000004.1 GCF_002261225.1 Bordetella genomosp. 10 | reverse complement strand
GTTTCGGCGACGCCGGCGGCTGCGTCAGCAACAGCGGCCGCTCCGGCGGCTTCCAGGGCGGCTTCGGCAACGCCCGCGCCTGCCGCCGCCAGGCCCGCTGCCCGCGTGACGCGCGGCGCGCCCGCCGCGACACGCGCCGGGGCGGCCCCGGCCGCCATGCCGGCGCGCAAGCCGGCGGTAGCCGCCACCGTCAGCGATGACGATTGGGAATCCTTCTGAACGAGCTCGCCATGGCCGCCACCCGACCCCTTTCCGCGATGCGCGCCCTGGCAAGCGTGGGCGCGCTTGCCGGCCTCGTGTCGCTGGCGGGCTGTTCCCTGACGACGGGCCGCTATTACACCGACGAGAGTATCGCCTCGTTGACGCCGGGCCAGTCGACCATGATGGAGGCGACGCGCGCCTTCAACGCGCCGCCCACCGCGCAATATCCGCAAAGCGACGGCACCACGCTTGCCCGCTGGGACTACAAGCTTTCGCTGGTCACCGACGCGGTTTATGCCCGCAAGTCCACCCTGTTGCAGTTCGGCGCCGATGGGCGCCTGATCAGGCTGGTGGACTCCGACAACGTTTTCCTGCCCGGCGACAGCCGGCAGAAACTGTTGGGCGTGTACGTGCCGGCGGATACGCCGCCGGCCGATGTGCCGCCCGCCATGGCACCGGCGCCGGCGGAAGACGCCGCGTCGATGCCGATTTTCATCCCGGGGAACGGACCCGCCGACACGTCGGCGTCCGATGGGAAAAACGCGACGCCGCGCTAGCGGCGTTATCGCGGCCATGCCTGCCGTCCTGAGGGCGCGGCGCGGCCATTACTCGCATTACAGGATAGTTTCGGAGAGGCGACATGGACACCATGACCGAGTCAGGCCGCAAAGCCAAGGCCAACAGGAAAAAAACGCGCACGCCCAAAGTGAAGCGCAAGTTCGCGATGCGTGACGTGCGCGTGGGGTCCATGCTGATGATGGTGCTGGCCATCTTCGCCCTGCTGATCGCCGCGGTGGGCGGCATGGCGGCCTTCTTCCTCAACCAGAACTACCATGCCGTGCTGCAGTTGGGACAACTGACCGACCGCGCCGCGCAAGTGCAGGTGATCAACGCCAACATGCTGCGCGCCCGTGTCGCGCTGCTGATGTCGGCGCGCAGCCTGCAGGAAGCGGCGGTCGAGGGCGTCAGCCAGTCGACGGCCGACAACGACAAGCGCGACGCCGCCGATACGCTGAAGCAGGCCAACGACCTGCTGGCGAACGTGCGCAGCAGCTTCGCCGATTTCCAGAAGAATATGCTGGACGACGACACCGGCCGCCAACTGTCGATGAACCTGGTGCGCCGCTATCGCTCTTACATCGACGACGGCGTCGACACCATGGTGGAAGCGCTGCGCAGCCAGGACTACGCCACCTTCTACATGGTGAACACCGAGTACGGCGTGCCGCGCAGCGCGTCCTTCATCGACGCCATCGAGGAATTCACCAAGTACATCAACGACCAGCAGGCCGAGACCAACCAACAGGCCAAGCACAACCTGGACCTGGCCTTGATCGCGGTCGCCGTGGCCGTGGGCGCGGCCATCCTGCTGATGATCGTCTCGCGCATCGTGTTCGGCCGCGTCGTGGTGCGCCCGCTGGTCGATGCCGGCCAGCATTTCGAGAAGATCGCCGGCGGCGACCTGACCCAGCGCGTCGATGTCCGTTCGCACAATGAAATCGGCCAGTTGTACGCGGCGCTCAAGCGCATGCAGGAAAGCCTGACGCGCACGGTGGCCTCGGTGCGCCGCGGGGTGGAAGAGATCAACGTGGGCTCGCGCGAGATTTCCGCCGGCAATACCGACCTGTCCAGCCGCACCGAGCAGCAGGCGGCTTCGCTGGAGGAAACCGCGGCGTCCATGGAAGAACTGGCGTCGACCGTGAAGCAGAACGCGGACAACGCGCGCCAGGCCAACCAACTGGCGGCCAGCGCCTCGGACGTGGCGGCGCGCGGCGGTTCGGCCGTGAGCGAAGTGGTCAGCACGATGCAGGGCATTTCCGCCAGCTCGCGCAAGATTTCGGAAATCGTCAGCGTGATCGACGGCATCGCCTTCCAGACCAACATCCTGGCGCTGAACGCGGCGGTGGAAGCGGCCCGCGCCGGCGAGCAGGGCAAGGGCTTCGCGGTGGTGGCGGGTGAAGTGCGCTCGCTGGCCCAGCGCAGCGCCCAGGCGGCCAAGGAAATCAAGGGCCTGATCGAGGACTCGGTGTCCAAGGTGGGCGCGGGTTCGCAACAGGTCGAGCGTGCCGGCGCCACGATGCAGGAAATCGTGACGTCGGTGAGACGGGTGACGGACATCATGGGCGAGATCTCGGCGGCGTCCGAGGAACAGTCCAGCGGCATCGACCAGGTCAACCGCGCGGTCTCGCAGATGGACGAAGTGACGCAGCAGAACGCGGCGCTGGTGGAAGAAGCGGCGGCCGCGGCCGGTTCGCTTCAGGAACAGGCGCAGCGCCTGGCCGAGGCGGTGGCCATCTTCAAGATCAACGAAGGTCAGGTCATCGAAGTCCCGGCCCAGCAACTGGGCGGCACGGCCTACGCCACGCCCCTGGTCGCGCAATGAAATAAGCGAGAATAGGTAAGATCGAACAACAAGGCGGTAACGGCGGGCCTCCCTCGGCCCGTCAACGCCGCCAGCTACGACACAACGACAGCCGGTCCGCCGCGCGCGTCAACGTGTCAGTCCGTTATGCCTCGTCCTTTGGACGGGGCTTTTTTCTTTTTCAGACAACGGCCGGCGCCGGTCGGGTTCCGCATGGAACGCATTGACCCTATCCCATATCTCCCGCCTCTGCGGGATCAATTCGCCCCGGTGCGGGGCATGGCGAGGGTGTCGGCGACGCGCGCCATGGCCGCCAGCGATTCCTGGTAGAACTCGTTCAGGAACGAGGGCGTGTGCGGCAGGATGATGGTGAGCAGCACCACGCCCGACATCAGCATGATGGGAAAGCCCACGGAAAAGGCCGAGAGCTGCGGCGCCGCGCGGTTGAGGATGCCCAGGGAAAGATTCAGCGTCAGCAGCGCCGCGATCAGCGGCAAGGCCATCAGCAGGCCGGAGGAGAAGATCTTCCCGCCCACTTCCGCCACCCCCATCCAGGCGGCCGGATTCAGCGTGTCGTGCCCGATGGGCAGGATGGTGAAGCTGCGCACCAGCACGTCCAGCATCAGCAGATGGCCGTTGAACACCAGGAACAGCAGCATGGCCAGGATGTTGAACAGCCGCGCCAGCACTTCGGTGTTGGAATGCGTCGAGGGGTCGTACAGCGTCGCCAGCGACAAGCCCATCTGCAGGCCGACGAAGTCGCCCGCCGTCTGCACCGCGGAAAAGCAGATCCGCATGACGAAGCCCAGCGCCATGCCGATGAATATCTGCTGCGCCAGGATCCACAGGCCTTCGTAGGAACTGGTCGCCACCGCCGGAAAGGCGGGCAGGGTGGGCGCCACCACGATGGCGACGATCGCCGCCAGGCCCACCTTGGGCAGCGACGGCACCGACGACTCGCCGAACAGCGGCGCCACGGAAAACAGGGCCAGCAGCCGCGCGAAGGGCCAGAGGAAGGCGTTGATCCAGCCGTATAGCTGGTCGAGGGTGAAGCTGATCATGACGCCCGCGCCGGCCCCGGCCTCAGGACACCAGTCCCGGGATCTGCTCCATGATCTGGCGGATGTAGTCGACCATGGTCTGCATCAGCCAGGGCCCCAGCACCACCAGCGTCGCGGCCACGGCCAGCAGCTTGGGAATGAAGGACAGCGTCATTTCGTTGATCTGCGTGGCGGCCTGGAACACGCTGATGATCAGGCCGACCGCCAGCGTGACCAGCAGCATCGGGCCGGCCACGATGAGGACCATCTTCATGGCCTGGTAGGACATCGTCATTACGGTTTGGTCGTTCATGGCGGATGACTCGCGGATTCGGCGCAGGCCTTATCTATTGATAGAAACTGCGGGACAGGGAGCCCAGCAGCAGGTGCCAGCCGTCGGCCAGCACGAACAGCATCAGCTTGAAGGGCAGCGACACCGTGACGGGGGGCACCATCATCATGCCCAGGCCCATCAGCACGCTGGCCACCACCAGGTCGATGATCAGGAAGGGAATGAAGACGGTGAAGCCGATCTGGAAGGCGGTCTTCAGTTCGCTGGTGACGAAGGCGGGCACCAGGACCTTCAGCGGCACGTTGGCCGGCGTATCCATGGCGGGCTGGTTGGTCATGTTGGCGAACAGCGCCAGGTCGGTTTCCCGGGTCTGGTGCAGCATGAAGGTCCGCAGCGGGACGGCGCCGCGTTCCAGCGCGGTCTCGAAGGTGATCGACCCGGCGGTCAGGGGCTGGTAGGCCTTCTGGTAGATTTCGTCGAACACCGGCGACATGGTGTACGCCGTCAGGAACAGGGCCAGGCCGATCAGCACCATGTTGGGCGGCGTGGTCTGGGTGCCCAGCGCGTTGCGCATCAGGCTCAGGACGATGATGATGCGGGTGAAGCCCGTCATCATCAGCACCGCCGCCGGCAGGAAGGTCAGCGCCGTCAGCATGATGAGCGTCTGCACGCTCAGCGAGTACGTCTCGGTGCCGTTGGGACCCGGCGTCGCCGTCAGGGCCGGCAGCGTGGCCTGGGCCAGGACGACGCCCGGCACCAGCGCCAGCAAGGCCAGCAGGCCGAGCAAGGCGCCGCCGCGCTGCGAAGAAAGCGCGCGTCGCAACAGAGGGGCCCAACTGCGGAAAATGCTCATGGCGGATTCTGGCGGTGGCGGCCTCGCCGCCGGTGATTGCAGGAATACAGCGGGAAAGGCTGACGCACCCTCAGCCGTGGCGGCGGCGCCAGGCTTCGCCCAGCTTGCCGGCGAACGCCGAGGCCGGCGCCGCCGGCAGGTCCGGCAAGGGCGCGCCCGCGGGCAGCGTGTGCAGCACGTTCATCTGGCCGGCGGCGATGCCCACGACCAGCCAGGTATCGTCGACCTGGACCAGCACCATGCGGTGGCGCGGCCCCAGCCCGAGGCTTTCGATCACCCGCATGCGGCCGCGCGACCGGCCGGCCAGTCCGCCCCGGCGGGCCAGCCAGCCGAAGGCGAGGATCACGCCCACCACCAGCACGAGGCCGAGGAACAGGCGTAGCACGTCGGGCGAGGTCATGACGGGATCAGCGGCGCGGGATCAACGGCGGCCGTTCAGGCGGTTGATGCGTTCGGACGGGGTGATGATGTCGGTCAGGCGGATGCCGTACTTCTCGTCGACCACCACCACTTCGCCCTGGGCGATCAGGTAGCCGTTGACGAAGATGTCCATCGGTTCGCCGGCCAGGCCGTCGAGCTCGACCACCGAGCCCTGGCCGAGCTGCAGCAGGTTCTTGATGGTCAGGCGCGTGCGGCCAAGCTCCACCGTCAACTGCACCGGCACGTCCATGATCAGGTCGATGTCGGTGGTGGCCTTTTCGGTGCTGCCGGCCAGCGGCTTGAAGACGGCCTTGGCGGCCGATTGCGGCGCCGGACTGGGGGCGGCGGCAGTGGCCGCGCCCTGTTCGGCCATGGCGGCGGCCCAGGGGTCGTCTTCCGCGGCCTTCAGGCCGTCGGCCTGCGACTGCGTGGCGGCGCGGGATTGCTCGGCGAGCGCGTCGGCCCAGTCGTCGGCGCCGGACGCGGCGGGGCTGGTGCCGCCGGCTTTGTTCTCGGCGTTCGGATCAGTCATTCGGGGGCCTCAGTATCGGAATCGTGGGGAGTTAGCAGTTTCTGGATGCGCAGGGCGTATTGGGTGTTGAAGACGCCGAAGCCGCATTCCATGACCGGGACTTCGTTGATGAACGCGGTGACGATCTCCGGCACCTCGATGGGCAGCACGTCGCCGACCTTCATCGCCAGCAGGTCGCGGATCGACGAATCGATGCTGACGAATTCCGCCACCAGTTCGACGTCGGCGCTGCGCACCTGGCGCGAGAGCTGGGTGGCCCAGCGCTGGTCGACCGCCTCCAGGGTGTTTTCCTGCAACGGCCGGGTGAGCAGGTCGCGCACCGGCTCGATCATGGAGTAGGGCAGGCAGATGTTCAGGTCGCCGCCCGTGGCGCCGAATTCGATGTGGAAGGGCGTGACCACCACCACCTCGTTGTCGCCGGTGATGCTGGCGAACTTGGTGTGCATTTCGGAACGCACGTACTCGAATTCGACGGGATAGACCGCGTCCCAGGACTTGCCGTAGCTTTCCAGCGTCAGGTTGAGCAGGCGGCGGATGATGCGCTGCTCGGTCGTCGTGAAATCGCGTCCCTCGACCCGGGTGTGGTAGCGTCCGTCGCCGCCGAACAGGCTGTCGATGACCAGGAACACCAGGTTGGGGTCGTAGGTGAACAGGGCGGTGCCGCGCAGCGGCTTCATCTGCACCATGTTCAGGTTGCTCGGCACGGGCAGGTTGCGCTCGAAATCCGAGTACTTCATGATCTTGATCGAGCCGACGGTGATGTCGGCGTTGCGGCGCATGAAGTTCAACAGCACGCTGCGCATATGGCGCGCGAAGCGTTCGTTGATCAGCTCCAGCGTCTGCATGCGGCGCCGCACGACCCGTTCGGGCGAGCTCAGGTCGTAGGCGCGCACGCCCGCCTGTTCTTCCTGCGCCTGTGCCTTGCCGTCGTCTTCGCCGGTGACGCCCGCGAGCAGGGCGTCGACTTCATCCTGCGAAAGAAAAGCCTCGTAGGCCATTTATTGCACCACGAATGCCGTGAAGAGCACGTCGGTGACGTACTGGCCATCGGGGATGGGCGAGAACGGCTTGTTGACGGCCTTGATGATGGCGTTGGCCAGGTCCGTCTTGCCTTGCGGCGTCTGCACGCTTTCCGGCGTTTGCGAGGAGGCCAGCAACAGGATGCGGCTGCGCACTTCCGGCATGTATTTCTCGATGCGCTGGCGGGACTGCTCGTCGCTGACGCGCAGCGTCAGGGCGACGTGCAGCATGCGTTCGGCATTGGCGCTCTGCACCGTGACCGTGAAGGGCTCGATGGGAATGAAGATCGGCGCGGGCACGGCGGCGGGCGCGGCCGGCGGCGGCACGAACGTGGTCGGCGTCGCGCCGGGCTGCTGCGCCTGGCCGACGTTGATCTGGACGGCGGCGTTGGCCGGCTGGCGCTGCGAACGGGTGGTGATCATCCAGGTCGTGGCGACGCTGGCCGCGGCCACGATCAGGAGGACCAGCAGTCCGATGATGGGGCGCAGCAGCCGGCTGGCGCCGCCGGATCGCACGGGCAGGGTGCTGCGCGACGGCATGGTGGGTGTTTTGGAAGTCGCCATCTTGGATCGGTGAGTGGAATTACCGAGAAAAACGCAATTTATGAGTATCCGGAAACATTCTGCCCCAATTCGCCCTCCGGCAGGGAGGCGAAAAACAGGGCGAAATCCGTGTATCTCAGGCTATTGGCGAAACGCGCGCGTCGCCTGTCCGGCAGGGGCCGGTCCGCGCGCGTTCCGGCCTCACGCGAAGGTGTCCACCAGCGTGTTGGCCGCGCGGCGCGACTGCACCGTGGCGACGATGCTGTCGGCGGTCCCGCCGTCGGCCTGGGCCGATGCGTTGCCGCCGCCGGACTGCCCCTGGCGGCCGCCCTGGTCGTTGGCCGCGAAGCCGGCCTGCGCGCCCTGGTCGCCGACATTGGTCTGGCCCAGCGAAATCCCGGCCTGGGAGAGCGCCTGCTGCAATTGCGGCAGCGCGGCTTCGACGGCCTGGCGCACGGCGGCGTGGGAAGACACGAAGGAGGCCTGGGCCACGCCGTCGTTCAAGGTCAGCGTGATGCGCAGCGGTCCGAGGTCCGGCGGGTCCAGGCGCAGTTCCGCGGTCTGGGTCTTCTGCTGCGCATTGTTGGACAGCACGACGACCTGCTTGCCGAGGTCGGCGGCCCAGCCGGCCTGGCCGACCGGGGTGCTGACTTGCAGCGAGGTCGTGACGGGGGCCGCGTGCACGGTGACCGGCGCCTGGCTGGCGGCGACGGCGTTGGCCAGGGCTTCGTGGGCGTTGGCGGCCACGGCCGGCACGGGCGCGTCGCTGGCGGCCGCCGCGTGCTGGGCCGGCTTGGCCAGGCTGTCGGCGTTGTCCTGTCCGGTGGCGTTGCCGTCCGCGCTGGCGCCGGCAGCCTGCACGGCCTGCCGGGTGACGTGGGCGGCGGGCGCCGCGGGGGCCGGCGCGGTGTCCCGCGCGGCCAGCGGCGCGCCGTCGCGGGTGGCCGCGGGCGGTTGGGCGGCAGCGGTCGCGGCCGCCGTGG
>NZ_NEVM01000003.1 GCF_002261225.1 Bordetella genomosp. 10 | reverse complement strand
GGCGGCCGGCGCGGCTTCAAGGGCGGTTTCGATCGCAGTAGGCGTGGCCGCCGCCGCGGCCGGCTGGGCGGTTGCGGCCGGCCGCGCATCCGTGGCGATTGGCGCGGTGGCGGCGGCGGTCGCGCCCGCCGTGGCGCCGGCCAGCGTCGCCGCGATCGTGTCGGCGGCAGCGTCGCCGGCGCCGGCGGCCGCGGCCTGCGGCAGGGCTGGGGCGGGCTGGGGCGCGGTAATCTGCGCCACCAGGGCGGCCATCGCCAGGGCCTGCTGGCTCAGCGTGGGGGCGGCCGTATCGTCGGCCGCCGCCGTCTCTTCATCCTTGCCGTCGGCGTCGTCCGACGCGGCCTTGGCCGGCGCGTCGCCGGTCCGTGCCGGCGTGCCCGCCGCGCGCGTCGAGGACGCGCCGGCATTGGACGCCGGCGCGCGCGAGGCGGCGTTGCCGTCATCCCGCTGGGCGGCGGCGCGCTGGCGCGACATGACGTCCGAGAACGCCGGGTTCGAATCGTCGTTGCCGGACGCGGTGCGGCTGGCGCTGTTGCTCGCGGGAGCGGGCGTGGGCGGGGCGATGATGTTGAGCAAAGTCGTCGCGGCGGCGGTCATAACGGCTTCCTGTGATTCGGTGCTACGTAATCCGGTGCTGCATAATCCGGCTGTACTTCATACGGCTGTACTTCGTCCGGCGGTGCTGTGTCCTGCGGTGCTGCGTCCATCCGTGCTGCGGCGGCCCTGCTCAATGCATTCCCGCGTGGCCGCGCATCAGGCGGGCCGAGTATTCGTCGTTGGCGCGCTGTTCGCGGCGCGCCTCGGCGCGGGCTTCCACGTTGGCGGCGCGCTGGGCCAGCGCATCGAAGGAATTCAACTTGCGCTTTTCTTCCTGCCAGCGCAGCTTGCCTTTGGCCAGATGGTCCTCGGCTTGCGCCAACACGGCATTTTGCTGCCCGATGGCGTCATCCAAAGTGCCGATAAAGCGCTGATAATTGTGGCAATCCGCCGCCGACATGCCGCTCACCATGGCATGCTGAAGACGTTGCAGATAGTCCTGCCGGTAATCCTGCAACATGGCCAACTGGCGTTCGGCGTCGTTGCGCGCGGCGTGCAGGCGCCCCAGTTGGCGCGCGGCCTCGTCGGTATTGTCCTTGGCCAGGCCGATCAGGGTATCCAACGGCAATTTACTGGACATCTCAGGCTCCCGGGCCGAAAGTGGCTTGCAATTGCTTGATGGCGATGTCGTAGCTGACGCTGTCGCCGACGTTCTGTTGCAGGAAGGCCTCCAGGCGCGGATAGCGCGCGATGGCGTCGTCCAGCGCCAGGTCGTGCCCGGGCGCGTAGGCGCCCACGGCGATCAGGTCGCGGTTGCGCTGGTAGCGCGACAGCACCTGCTTGAAGCGGCGCACCATGGCGAACTGCTCCACGGTGATCAGCGAGTTCATGGCGCGCGAAATCGAGGCCTCGATGTCGATGGCCGGGTAGTGGCCGGCTTCGGCCAAGTGGCGCGACAGCACGACGTGGCCGTCCAGGATGGCGCGGGCCGAATCGGCGATCGGATCCTGCTGGTCGTCGCCTTCGGCCAGCACCGTATAGAAGCCGGTGATCGAGCCGGCCTTGCCGCCGGGGCCCGGCGAGCCCATGCCGGCCCGTTCGACCAGGGCCGGCAGCTTGGCGAAGACCGAAGGCGGATAGCCCTTGGTGGCCGGCGGCTCGCCGATGGCCAGGGCGATCTCGCGCTGCGCCATGGCGTAGCGCGTCAGCGAATCCATGATCAGCAGCACGTCCAGCCCCTGGTCGCGGAAATGCTCGGCGATGCGGGTGGCGTAGGCCGCGCCCTGCAGTCGCAGCAGGGGCGAGACGTCGGCGGGCGCGGCCACCACCACCGAGCGCGCCAGGCCTTCCGGCCCCAGGTTGTGCTCGATGAATTCCTTGACTTCGCGGCCGCGTTCGCCGATCAGGCCCACCACGATGACGTCGGCCTTGGTGTAGCGCGCCATCATGCCCAGCAGCACGCTCTTGCCGACGCCGGAGCCGGCGAACAGGCCCATGCGCTGGCCGCGGCCGACGGTGAGCAGGCCGTTGATGGCGCGCACGCCGACGTCCAGCACGGTGTCGATAGGCGCGCGGGACAGGGGGTTGATCGGCAGGGCGGCCAGCGGCGCGGCCTCGGCGCCGTGCAGCGGGCCGAGATCGTCCAGCGGCCGGCCGGCGCCGTCCAGCACCCGGCCCAGCAGGGCGTTGCCGACCGGCAGGTGGCGGCCCAGCGCCGGCTTGGCGTTGCCGTTCAGAATGGCCTTGCGCGGCAGCGGGATGGTCCGTTGCAGCGGCGGGTCGCCCGGCACCACGCGGGCGCCCGGCGGCAGGCCGGAGATATCGGCCTGCGGCATCAGATAGAGCGTATGGCCGTCGAAGCCGACCACTTCCGCCTCGGCCCAGTGGTCGTGGCCGGGGGTGATTTCGATGCGGCAGGCCGCGCCCACCGGCAGGCGCAGGCCGGTGGCTTGCAGCACCATGCCCGTGGCGCGGGTGACGCGGCCGATGGCCAGCCAGGGATCGGTGGCGTTGGCGCGGACCGAGCCGATCTGCAACTGGATGGCCCAGCGATCGGCCACCGGCGGCATCGCCGCCGGCCGGGACGCCATATCGCTCGCCGCGTCGCCGTCGGCCGCGCCGGCGGGATTGCCCGCCGCGGCCGCGCCGGCCGGCTGGGCGGTGGCCATTATTCGTCCTCCAGCGGCATGTCGCGGCCCAACGAGGCGGCGACGCGGCGCCAGCGCGTCTGCAGGGTCGCGTCGATATCGCCGAACGAGGTCTCGGCGCGGCAGCCGCCGCGCGTGATCGATTCGTCGGCCAGCGCGCGCCAATGCCCCAGCTTCAGGTCTTCGGCCAGGTGCAGGCGCACCAGTTCGAGATCCTCGGGATGCAGCCACAGGCGCAGGGGCGCGGCCGCGCCCGGATTCATGTGCAGGACTTCGCGCACCGCGGGCAGCAGGGTCTCGGGCTGCGTGGCCAGCGTCGTGCGCAGGACCTGGCGCGCGATGTCCAGCGCCAGCGTCAACAGGGACTGCCCGGTCTTCTCTTCCAGCGCGGTCAGCGAGGCCGCGGTGGCTTCGGCCAGCACGCGCAGGCGGGCGGCCTCGGCGGCGCCTTGTTCGCGGGCCTGCGCCAGGCCTTCCTTGTAGCCGGCCTCGCGGCCCTCGGCCAGTCCTTCGTCATAGCCCCGCGCGCGGCCTTCCGCCACGCCCAGGTCGTAGCCTTCCGCCCGGCCTTCGGCCAGTCCTTGCCGGTGACCCTGGCGCCGGCTTTCCTCGCGCACCACGGCGGGATCGGGGCCGGTGTCGACGGCCACCGGCTCGGCGTGGCGGGCGTCCTGCTCCTCGAACGAAGCCATGCGCCAGCGCCGCCATGACTCGGCATGGCCGTGAGGCGCTTTGCGGGCCTCGTAGTCAGACATAGGCGTCGTCTCCCTGGTTGCCCAGGACGATCTGGCCGCTCTCGGCCAGGCGGCGGGCAATCTGCAGGATCTTCTTCTGCTCGGCCTCTACCTTGGACATGCGGATCGGGCCCTGCGCCTCCAGGTCCTCGCGCAGCATCTCGGCGGCGCGGCTGGACATGTTGCGCAGGAACTTGTCGCGCAGTTCCTCGACGGCGCCCTTGAGCGCGACCATGAGGGTGTCGTTGTCGACTTCCTTGAGAATGAGCTGGATGCCGCGGTCCTCGACGTCGATGAGGTTGTCGAAGACGAACATCTCGTCGACGATCTTCTGCGCCAGGTCGGCGTCGCGTTCGCGCAGGCTGGCGACCACGCTTTCCTCGTCGGCCGAATTCATCATGTTGAGAATCTCGGCCGCGGTCCGCACCCCGCCCATCTTGCTGCGCTTGGCGCCCTGGCCGGCGAGGACGGCGTTCAGCGTATCGGTCAGCTCGGCCAGCGCGGTCGGCTGCACGCCGCCGAAAGTGGCGATGCGCAGCATGACGTCGTTGCGCAGGCGTTCGCCCAGGCGCGCCAGCACCGAGGAGGCGCGGTCGCGTTCCAGGTGGACCAGGATGGTGGCGATGATCTGCGGGTGTTCGTCGCCGATGAGTTCGGCCACGGTGTGCGGGTCGAGCCAGTTCAGGGCATCGATGCCGCTGCCGCCTTCGCCGGCTTCCAGGATGTCCTCGATCAGGCCCGCGGCGCGGTCGCTGCCCAGCGCCTTGGTGAGCACCGAACGGATGTAGTCGTCCGAGCCCAGGGTGACGGCGATGAACTGGTCCGATTCCTGGCGGAATTCCTCCAGCACCGTCGCCACGTCCTCGCGGGTGACCTGCTTCAGGCTGGCCATGGCGCCGCCGACCTGCTGCACTTCGCGCGCCGTCAGGTACTTGAAGACCTCGGCGGCGGCGTCCTCGCCCAGGGACATCATGAGGACGGCGGCGCGCGTCATGCCGTCAATGGGGGTCTCATTTGCCATCTTTGTTCATCCAGGTGCGCAGGACCATCGCGACGGCGCGCGGATCCTTGGTCGCCATATCGCGGGCGCGCTTCATGTTTTCCTCGAAACGATCCATTTCCTTAGCGCGGGCGATGTCCTGCGCCTCGCGCAGCGCTTCCTGGCGTTCCAGTTCGGCCACTTCGGGATCGATCTCGGGCGGGCGCATGTAGCGGTCGTACATCGGGCGCAGCAGCGAGCGCCAGACCCACAGCGCGGCGATGGCGATGAGCAGCCAGCCCAGCGCGGTCTTGGCCATGGCGATGTTGTCGGGATCCTTCCACCACGGCGTGCTCGGCTCGACGTCGTTGAACTGGCTGTTGACCACGTTCAGGGAGTCGCCGCGCGCCTCGGAGTAGCCCATGGCTTCCTTGACCAGGGTGGTGAGCTTGTTCAGCTCGTCCGCTTCCATGGCCTTGGGTTCGCCGTCCTTGTTGGGCAGGTAGTTGATGACCACGGCCACCGACATGCGCTTGAGGGCGCCCACCGGCTGCTTGATGTGGCTGATGGTGCGGTCGAGTTCGTAGTTGGTGGTGGCGTCGCGCCGCTCGCTGCTGGGGCCTTGGACCTGCGTGGTGGTGCCGGCGCCATTGGCGCCGTTGGCGTTGTTGGCGCCCTGGGCCTGCTGCTGGCCGGGCTGGCCCGGGCGTTGCGGCTGCTGCTGCGGATTGACGATGGGCGCCGTGGGACCGGCCGGCGGCTGGTTCGACAGCGCGCCGGGCACGCCCTGGGCGGCGTTGGCGCCGTTCTGCTGCGCGTCGCTGGTCTGCTTGCTGCGCACGGCGGCCTGGCCGGGCTCCTGGTTGGGGCGATAGGTTTCCTGCGTCTCCTCGCGGCGCGAGAAATCCATGTCGGCGCTGGCCTGGGCGTGCACGTTGCCCGGGCCCACCAGCGGATTGAGGATGGACAGGATGCGCTCGACCGTGCGCTGTTCCGTCTCGCGCATGTAGCGCAACTGGTCGGCGTCCATGCCGCGGCCTTCGCCGGCGGGCTGCGAGAGCAGGCGGCCGTTCTGGTCGACGATGGACACGTTGTTGACCGTCAGCTCGGGCACGCTGGACGCCACCAGCCAGGCGATGGAGGAAACCTGGCCGTCGCCCAGGCTGCGGCCGGGATAGAGATTCAGCAGCACCGACGCCGTGGGCGCCTGGCGGTCGCGCACGAACAGGGTCTGGCGCGGGATGGCCAGGTGCACGCGGGCATGCTGCACGGAATTGACCGATTCGATCGAGCGCGCCAGTTCGCCTTCCAGGGCGCGCTGGTAATTGATCTGTTCGGTGAACTGGCTGGCGCCGAAGCGGTTGTTGTCCAGCAGCTCGAAACCGACCGAGCCGCCGCGCGGCAGGCCCTGCGCGGCCAGTTGCAGCCGCGTGTCGTAGACCTTTTCCTGGGGCACCAGCAGGGCGGTGCCGCCGTCATTGAAGCGGTAGGGCACGTTCATCTGGTTCAGGGCCGCCACGATGGCGCCCCCGTCGCGGTCGTCCAGATTGGAGAACAGCACCTTGTAGTTCGGGTCCCGGCTCCACATGGTCGCGGCCACCACCAGGGCGGCGACCGCGGCGATGGCGCCGATCAGCGCCGGTTTGGGTATCGCGCGCAGCCGTTCCAGCACGGGGAATCGGGCCATGAGGGAGGAAGTAAGAGTCGCCTGCTGATTCATCGGATGCCCCCGCTCGCCGAAAGGCGCGAGTGCCGGGGAAAGCTGAAGGTGGGCAAGTTACACATGCAACGTGCTTCTGATGTGGGAGCGTGGATTATGGCCGGACCGCCGGCAAGGCCAAATGCCGAAAAAACCGCCTTTATGGCGCTATTTGTTTTCTATGCGGACGGCCGCGCATGCCCCGCGGGCCAAGCGGGCGAAATGTCGGGATTTTTGCCGTCATTTGTCGGCTATGCGCGACAGCCCGAGGCATTAGTCTTGCGAGCATTCACAAGCGTCCCTGACAATAAGGAAATTTTTGCCATGGCAGTATCCGGAATGACTGGCATCGAGACCATGCTGGCGCAGATGCGCGCGGCGGTTCGCGCCGCCGAGGGCGGCGCGTCCGCCACCGCGGCGAGCGCGGCGGCCAATCCGGCCGCCGGCAGTTTCGCCACCGAACTCAAGGCGTCGCTGGAGCGCGTATCGTCGGCACAGATGTCGGCGAAGGCGCAAGCCAGCGCGTATGAATTAGGCGCGCCCAATATTTCACTGAATGACGTAATGATCGACCTGCAAAAAGCGAATATCGGCTTCCAGACCGCGGTTCAAGTGCGTAACCGCCTGGTGGCGGCCTACAAGGAAATCTCGTCCATATCGGTGTGATACTTGCCAATTTTGTGCAAGAATCCAGGCGGTGCGGCACGCTTCGGACTAATTCCGTTATCGCCGTCTACGGTGTGCGATGCTTGACACTCTTACATTGCTGGTCGTAGCCGTAATCCAGTTTGAAATAATTGGCGTCACCCTGCTGATGACGTGGTTCATTTCCCGGCGTGCGCGGGGAGCGCTCGGCGGGGGCGGCGGCGTGGCGGTGGTGGTGGCCCTGTGCCTGCTGCCGGCCTGGTATCTGTGGGATACCGGGACCGCGACCATTGCTGGTTTTCATTGGATACTGCTCACGCTCATTGTGCTGGTCCCGACCGGCATATTGCTTTTTCTGGCGATCCAACTGGCGCGCTCGGAAGCCATCCTGCGGACGGTGCGCATTACGCGCAGCGGCCAGAGCGTGCTCGGCCTGTCCCAGGTCGCCGATGCCGAGGCGCTGGAAGACGACCTGCGCCAGGCCATGCAGGAAGTCGGCCAACTCTACGTCCACTATCAGCCTATCTATAGCGCCGAGACGCGCAGCGTTGTCGGCTTCGAGGCGCTGCTGCGCTGGAACCACCCGGTGCGCGGCCTGGTCGCGCCCATGCAGTTCATTCCCCTCGCGGAGCAGACCGAGCTGATCGTGCCCCTGGGCGCATGGGTGCTGGAAACGGCCTGCGCGGAAGCCGCGACCTGGCCCGAGCCCTGGTATCTGTCGGTCAACCTGTCGCCGGTGCAACTGGAAAAAATCCACCTGGTGCGCGAAGTTCGCGGGGCGCTCGATCGCACCGGCCTGGCCGCCGAACGGCTCGAACTGGAAATCACCGAAGGCGTGCTGGTGGCGGCGGAAGGCGGGGAGATTTCCCGCCTGGCGGAATTGCGGCGCGCCGGCGTGCGCATCGCCATCGACGATTTCGGCACCGGTTATTCCAGCCTGGGCTATTTGCGCCAACTGCCGTTCGACACCATCAAGATCGACCGTTCCTTCGTGCGCAACCTGGAAAGCGATTCCAGCGCGCAGGCCATCGTCGGCACCATCGTCGAGTTGTCGCGCCGCCTGAATCGCGAAATCGTCGCGGAAGGCGTGGAGACCGAAGGGCAGTTCTCGATTCTCAATGCCTTGCAGTGCCATCGCGTGCAAGGCTGGCTCCTGGGCAAGCCCATGCCGCCCGAGGAAATCGCCTCGACCTATTTCCCGGCGCCCATCCAGGAAGGCCTGATGGAGCGCACGCTGTCCTGGGCTGAGAATCCCGGCGCGGCGGAGTAGGCGGGGCATTGCTCCGCGAAGTGGGCAGGGCGCAGGCCGTCTTCGGCAGTCGGGATCGACAAGGCGGAAACACCGGGCCGGCGCCGGGCCACGGTAGGGACGGCAAAAAACACGAAGGGCGGCCGCTGCTTGCGCGGGCCGCCCTTGTTCTTGCACCCGGCCGGGACAGGCCTTCTCGCAGGCCCTCCCGAAGCCGAAGCCGAAACCGATCAGCCCGCCGTGCGGGCTTTCTCCAGGCGCCAGACCACCTGCTGCAGCCACGTCTCCTGGCGGCCGTCCAGCGTCAGGAAGGCCGCGCCGACGTGGGTGAG
This sequence comes from Bordetella genomosp. 10, assembly GCF_002261225.1. Taxonomy (NCBI): domain Bacteria; kingdom Pseudomonadati; phylum Pseudomonadota; class Betaproteobacteria; order Burkholderiales; family Alcaligenaceae; genus Bordetella; species Bordetella genomosp. 10. The sequence continues at coordinate 2,027 of NZ_NEVM01000003.1, read as the reverse complement.
CGGATCCTCGCCCTTGGCGCGCGCGGCCGGGGCGGGCGCCGCTGCCGGCGCGTCGTCGGGCGGCGCGGCGCCTTCGGCCGCCGGCTGCTTGGCGGCGTCCGCGCCGGCCTGCAGCGGCTGGCCCGCCAGCGGGATCAGCGTGCGCACCTCGATATCGGTGGTGATGTTGCCGAAATCGCCGAAATCCAGGTAGACGTCTTCCATCCGGGACCCGCGTTGCGGCAGGTCCGCGACGGCGCGGTTGATGCGCAGGCCCACGCCGTCGACGGAAATATCGCGCAGGGTGAAGACCACCGGCTTGGCGCCGGGCGCCGGGCGCCAGTGGCCGCCGCAGCGCATGCCGTTGCCGGCGATCGACGCGCGGAACATCTTGCGCCGCTGGATGCGGGACAGGCGTTCCGGGTAGGGCGAGACCAGGGCGGCGCTGCCGTCGTCGAAGCGGACCACGTCGGGACGGGGCACGCGGAAATGGATCTGCACGCCGCCGTAGCCGTTCGCATGGAATTGCAGCACGGACCCCACGCGCAGGCCGTGCATGTCGCTCTTGTCGAAATCGGCGCCGGCGTAATCGCGCGGGCGCCAGAAGAAATGACGGGTCTGCTTGTCGGTCCCCAGCACCAGGACCGCCATTTCCCGGTCAGCGGCGTCGCGCACGAGGATCTGGCATTCCGGATGGGTCAGCTCGAACAGCGCGGAACGGATTTCCTCGGGCCGCGTCAGCAGAAAATCGGGATCGGACTCTTTGAGGCTCATGGTGCGTGTGGGTTCTGTTGCCGGCTGGGGAAGGGCGCCTTAACGCGGCGTCGGCGTATTCCGCGGCGGCTCGGGCGGCGCGGGCGTGCGATGCGTCCTGGCCGCGAGCAGGGCTTCCTTGGCGGCCTCGGCGCCGCCGGACTCGACCCGGTACAGCCAGGCCAGCAACTCCGCCACCGCGACGTACAACTGGGGCGGGATCTGCGCGTCCAGGTTGACCTGCATCAGCAGGCCCACCAGCTCGGGCGATTGATGTACGTACAGGCCATGTTCCCGCGCCGTGCGGATGATGGTGTCGGCCAGGGTGCCATACCCCTTGGCCACCACGCGCGGCGCGGCTTCCGCCTCGTTATAGGACAGGGCGACGGCGACCTGGCGATCGGCGCCCGCGTCCTGTTGCGTGCCGGCGGCGTTCAAAGCAATTCCTCCAGGGCCGGCGCGTGCGCGGCCACCGTCAGGTCGGACAGCGTCAGGCCGGCGGCCTGCATGCGTTGCCGCAGCCCGGCGCCGGCCTGGGCGATCTCGCTGTCGCTTTGCGGGGCGACGATGTTCATGACCAGTTGGCTGCCGGCCAGGTTCATGCGGACTTCCACCGTGCCGAGGCGGGGCAGGTTCAGCACCAGGCGCGTGGCCCAGCTTTGCCCGGCCTCGACCGGATTGCCGCCCGGCATCGCGTCGTCCTGCTCGCGGCGGATTTCCCACCACATCGGCGCGCCCGGCCAGGCCGCGCCTTCCCAGGCCAGGGTCTGGTTGGCGAAGACCTCGAGCTGCTGGCGCACCAGCAGCGCGGCGTCCGGATGGATGCCCGGCGGCGTCGCGGGCGGCGTGCCGGGCTGCGAGCCGGACCAGGTGGTGGCGGTGCCGTGGGTAGGCTGGCCGTCGGCCTGCAAGGTCATCGGCGAGGCCGTGGTCGGCAGGCCGAAGCGCAGGTTGTCCGCCAGCAGCGAACGGTTCTCGCCGGCCGGGTTGATGCGCGGCATCGTGTCCGGATTCAGGCGCGACTGGGGCTCGCGCGCCAGCTCGGCGGCGTCGCGCTGGCCGTAGGCCATGTCGGCCAGATGCGATTCGTAGAACAGGCCGCTCTGCTGCAGGGTCTGCTTGAGCGCCTGCGCCAGTTGCGCGGGCTGGGGGCCGGCGCCGGGCAGGTCGGGCGCCTGGCTGGCCAGCGCCGCCAGCGCGGCATCGGCCAGCCGGGCCCGGCTGGCGGCGGCCTGGGGCGCGCCGTCCGCGCCGTCCGTGCCGCCGGCGGCCTGGGCCGTCGCGTTGGCCCGCGC